>NZ_JBPWPE010000002.1:0-15538 GCF_053547195.1 Streptococcus sp. 11273D007BT
TCTCTGTCAAAATTGGGTTGATCCTAGCTTAACATCGAAAGATTTATTTATTCGCCAAGGATGGTATAAATTTAAGAAGTCACGTGATCAACGCCAGCGTAGCCACTTTTCAGAATGGAAAGTGGATGTATTAACCTACATTAATCAGCAAACAACAAAGGAAAACCCATATCTCAAATTACAGAAAAAAGATATCACAAGTGCTCTAGGAGTTCCTGAGCGTTCTCTTGACCATGTATTAAAAGAGCTTCAATTTGAAGGTAAGATATTGTACTCCTTTAAGCGTGGCCGTGGCGGAGGTATTTTAATAGCTTCAGTTCTGTCAGCGGGTTTATCTTTACTAGAAATGACCAGAAAAGCACGTGAGCTATATTATCAATATCTCTCACGAACTTTAGAACAATCAAAAGGAAAGGTAGCTAACATTTTTGAAACGTTTATTGAGAGTCTTTCTCCCACTTCAGCACCCTCTTTATTTGAAATCGATACTGGATAAAATTTAAACACGCAGTGTGCCATTACATTATATCTATGATAATGGGAGATATAAGAAAGGGGACAGTAGGGTATACTTATTTGTCATTTATTTTAGGGTTGGTATTTCTTTATTTTTGGATAGGACATAAAGGTTAGGCATATTTAGGATGGCTAGAATTGGTTATATTAGGGTTAGTAGTGCGGATCAAAATTTAGATAGGCAAGTAGAAAATTTATCTGATGTTTTTAAGGTATTTTCAGATAAACTTAGTGGGAAGAGTAAAGATAGGTCAGGTTTAGATGCTTTATTGTCTTTTATTAGGGAAGGAGACATTGTTGTTGTTTCTGAGTTGGATCGTTTGGGGAGGAATAATAAGGAGTTAACAGAAGTCATCTCAGCTATTCAAGAGAAAGGGGCCACGATAGAAGCACTTAATTTACCATCTTTATCAGGAATCAAGGACGAAAATTTAAGACGTTTACTTAATAATTTGATTATTGAGATTTATAAGTATCAAGCAGAATCTGAGCGAGTTAAGATTTTGGAAAGACAAAGGCAAGGGATAGAGATAGCTAGGAGAAAAGGACGTTATAAGGGCCGACAACCGTTATTTAAGAGACATGATCCTAAGTTACAACATGCTTTTGATTTATTTCTTTCTGGTCATTCAGATCGTGAAGTTGAAGAATTGGTTGGTATAAATGCTAGAACTTTTCGTAGGTATAGGCTTAAGTATGGGATTACTAGGAAGAAATGATTTTTAAACATATTTAAAACAACATAAAAATCATTATAATGTATAATAGAATAAAAAATAAAGAGAGGAAAGATGATGAAACTAATAAGTTTCGTGGCTATTAAAGGAGGAGTTGGGAAAACAACTCTAGCTCTTTTGACAGGTCAATATTTAGCAAGTCAAGGTCATAAGGTTCTGCTTATTGATCTTGATCATCAGTGTAATTTGACACATTTTTATGATGTGTATAAAGATTCTGGTACAGTAGCAAATATTTTTATGGGTTCAGAAGATGTCAATATTCTTTCTGTTGCTCCTAATATTGATTTGATTGCAGGTTCAATGAGATTAGATGAAGCGGAGAGACGCTTGGAAACAAATCCTAATCAGAATATGTTTTTGTATGACTGGTTAGGAGAAAATTTGGAGGCTAAATATTTAGATAAATATGATTATATTATCCTAGACTGCCGTCCTGATTTTGGTATTGCAACTAGAAATGCTATTGCCGTAAGTCATATACTTTTTAGTCCGATTACTCCAAGTGACTTTGCTTTTGAAGCAAAAGAAAATTTAGAAATTAGATTAGAGCAGTATCGAAAAACAGAGATTGTTCGTCCTAGTCGGGATTCACTAATTACAGCTCAGCTCTATTTTTTACCAAATATGATTAAGCATAATACGATGAAATCAAAAGAACTTTTGATGGCTCTCAAAAATGATGCATCTGTTATTGGACAAATTCCACAAAAGGAATTGTTTAATCGAGCGACAAAAAATGATACGGTTATTGATATGATGACTAAATTTAGTTTAAATTATGAGCATCGTTCTTTCTTCTCAATTTTATCTGATACACTTAATCAGTTACAAAAAGTAACTGATAACTCTTGATTTTTAATATTATTTATATCAACATTTAAATAGTTATAAAAAAGAGGATAGATATATGGCATTTGAATCTAAAAAAGAAAAGCTTAGTCAAGTTCTTCAAGAACAGTTGAAAGAGAGTCCTGTACGAAAAATAAGGAGAGTTGGTCGTCCTTCGGGAAAAACTAAATTTCCTTATCAGTTTACGCTAAAGCCACAGAATCGTGATAAATTAGATAGAATTGCAGAGAAAGCGGGCTATAATGGTGTGTCGACTTTTCTTGATGAATGGATTGAAAATTACAAAGAATAAAACAATATAAAAATACCTATTTATATAGGTATTTTTATATTGTTTTATTCTATTTAAGCTCTTTCTTACTAAAAATAACGTAACTCAGATAGAGATATAGTATAGTAGCCATAAAGCTAACACCCATGGATAGTCTTGAAATATGTTCCCCTTGTTGAAGCGAAAGAAATAGAAAATAATCTGTTGGTAATTTCATATGGAGTAGGTTACTAGTAATTAGGTTGGAGATATTGTCAAAAAGAAGGCTAATTAAACTAAAGGCAAGATAGGCTTGATTGACCTTATTAGACTTGACAAATATCAGGATGGACAACAGAGAGATACAGATAAATAAAGGTGTTTGAGCAATGAAACTTTGTATTATTACTGCAAAATCAACACGATCACCTAGAAGTAAGCCAACACTGCTGCTCAATAAATAGGCTAGAAGGATATAAGCGAGATCTAGTACAAGGGTTGCTAAGACTTTATAGAAAAACACCCTTTTTCTTGTTTGTTGCTTGATAATAATATTATTGATGGTACGGTAAGTAAAATCTTCTCCAAAGAATAGGTTGGCTGGAACGATAAAAAATAGTGTGATAAATTGAGAAAGCAATTGAATAAGAGAGCTAGTGAAGTCTTCGTTGCCATGTAGCAAAAAAGCGGATAAAAAGGACAGTAAAGCCAATATTCCCAATGAAATCGTTAATCTCTGTTCTTTTTGAATCTTAAATAAATCAGCTTTAAAGTAATGTATCATGCTCTTCTCCTTCTTGAATCAATGTCAGGTAATAATCTTCAAATGACATTTGTTGTTTAAAAATTTCTTTGACCTCAATCTCATGGTTTATCAAGAGATGAATGAGGCTCATAACATTCGTATTTGATGGCAGACTGATATAATCCTTATCTATTTTGTAAGCGATGCCCTGCTCTTCAAGGATAGTAAAGGTCTTAGGATGGTTGTTCGTTTGTAGATAGAGCTGTTCTTCTAGGGTTTGTTCAAGCTCTTGCTTTGAGAATTCTTTGACGATAAGACCCTTATGCATGATAATGTAGCGATCAACCACCATCTCAAGCTCTGATAGGATATGACTGGAGATAAGGATGGTCATCCCATATTGATTTCGAAGATTTAAAATAATGCTTCTCATCTCTTTGATTCCAACAGGGTCAAGACCATTAATCGGTTCGTCTAGGATTAAAAAATCAGGGTCATCTAGGATAGCTAAGGCAATGGCTAAACGTTGACGCATTCCCAGTGAAAAATCTTTGGATTTTTTCTTAGGATCAACATCCTCTAAACCGACAATTGCTAATGTCTCTAAGATTTTTTCGTCCGCTTGCTTGAGATTTAATTGCAGAGCCATGTAACGAAGATTATCGATCGCAGATAAATTAGGTTGTAGAGCAGGGGATTCAATTAAAGCTCCAATACGACAATATTTTGAGCTAGTAATGGTACCTGAAGTTTGGGAAATGAGACCCGATAACATTCTGAGAAGCGTTGTCTTCCCAGCACCATTTTCACCGACTAAACCACAGATTTCTCCTTTATTAATCGTTAAAGAAACCTGATGAACTGCCTTTTGTTTTCCATATTGCTTTGATAATTGTTGGATAGATAAGAGAGATGACATTATAATTCTCCTTGTGTGTTTAATAGCTGTCTTGTTAAGAAAAAAATTAGCGTACATGCTAGCAATAAATAAAGCCAGCTGATCTTAGTTGTACTGGTATAGATAATTAATACAGAAAATGATATCTGAGAAAGAATAACTCCTAGCTGAATAAGAGTTCCTATCCCTCCCATAAGAGTTCCAATTTTTTCTGAAGGTAACCTATTCATAAGGAATCCATAAAATTTTGGAGTAATACTACTACTTAGTAAACCTAATAAAAATAGTAGTAGGTAGCAACTCCAAATATTCTTATAAATAAGAGTTAAAAATAGAAAGGGGAACATAATTGTGGATACATATATAGCACTCTTTAATGTTAACTTCTTCAATATGGTTGTAGAAGCAATATTTCCTAAAATATTGGAAATAGCAATTATAATTCCAGCTAGTGATATAGTTGTGACAGAGTTTAGTATAATAAAATTCGAATCTTGTGAGATTATTGAAACGATTAAAGGTGTAATTATCGAAAAAAGACCATTGATACAAGAAATAGTAATTAAAAATTCTTTTAGATTTGGTATTTGTTTAACTTCTTTTATAGCCCTTTTTATAGAATATAATAGTTTATCTTCTTGCGGTTCTCTTATCTCATCTTCTGTTGTAATCATAATTTTTTGTAATTGTGTCTTTAAAATTAGCATTGAGATAGCGCATATTAAAAATGTAAAAGAGTTAATCAGAGCTAATGTTTGATAGCTGATCCATGTAACTAGTGCTGTCCCACTTAATTTGAAGATAATATTGAGTACAGAAGAAACACTTTGTGTAGAAGCAAAGACTTGTTCTCTATCTTCTTCCTCAATAAGCTGTAATTCAATAGGAATATAGAGACTATTTTCCATTTGACCCGCTAAATCTGACAATAAATTAATTAGAGATATAGTAAATACAATCCATAGAGCGGGTTTAAAAGAAACCATTATTCCGACAAAAATATAAAGCAAACAACGAAATATCTGAGTGATGATAATAGATTCTATTTTTTTCCCTGTTTTATCAGCGATATGTCCCATAATAATTTTAAATAGTATAGGAATTGCTTCTGAGACTGTGATAATTGAGAGAGCTAGATTACTGTCTGGTAGTAGTAAAACATAGTTCATTAGTGCTAGATAGTATAGTGTATCCCCAAAATCAGAGATAAGGTCATTGATAAATAGGGAATAGAATAACTTTTTTTTTGATGTAATTACCATCCTAAAAACCCTTCTAAACTTTTTATTTTGTATTGTTTAGATTTTATTAGAACTTCTTTTTGAGTGTTTTTTGTAATATCATTCTCTTTATTATTAATAATTGATGGATTAGACATATTAAAGAGTAAAGTTGCTAATAGTAATGTTGTAAAAAATTTTTTCATTTATTTTCTCCATTATTTTTTCTAATATGATAAACTAATTTTTAAAAAGCATAAAAAATGTTACTTAAATGTAATCGAGGAAATATAATGGGAACTTATGGAAAAATTTTTAGAATCATTCGTGAATCAAAAAATATGTCTCTTAAAGAAGTAGCTGGCGATTTCGTCACACCTGCTCAGTTATCACGCTTTGAAAATGGAAAGAGCAATCTTTCTGTAGATACATTTTTTCATTGCTTAAAAAATATGGATGTTTTACAAGGGGAGTTTTCAACATTTTATCATTCATATTTTCAAGATGAAGATGTTCGTTTATCGAAAGAATTTCGTCAAGCAATTGAGAGTAGAAATGTTAGTTATTTCCAAAAAATGATAAAAGAATATGAGATGCGCTATTTGGAGAGTAAAAAAAAATCAGATAGGGTATTCATTGCTGTATTATATGTTATGCGTAATAGATGTAATTTGGAAGAACAAATACCTAAGGAAGAGAGACAAGTCATTTCAGATTATCTAATGTCAATTGATGAATGGTGTTTTTTTGAATTATGGATTTTTGGAAATTGTTCTAGGGTATTGAGCTCTAAAACGATAGAAATTTTAGGTAGTGAGTTACTCCATAGAACGCAATTTTATAATAGCCTTGATGAGAATAGAAAGCGTGTCTACAGAATACTATTAAATATTACTGGTCACATTTTAGATAGAAAAGAGGAGAGGGTGGCGGCTAAATTTATAAAGTATTTAGAACAAATGGATATTTTTGAAACAGATATGTTTGAGCGTCTTCAATTAAGATTTATAAAAGGACATTTTTTGTATTTACAAGGGAATGTACAGGGATTAGAAGAGATGAAAGAGTGCCAAAAAGTTGTAGATTTTCTAGATTGTTATAACCTTTCTAAGCAAATTGAAGATACAATAGATCTAGTTACAGATATGTAATGATTTTTAAGTCAGCTAGTATTTCCTGTAAGATAATACGTGTAAGTCTTACAACTACAACAAACAAAATTTATTTATCTTGGAGGAAATTATTATGACTACATTTGTAAAAGACTTGAACACTAACCATGAATTGGTAAAAGCTGGACGTGGTGGTAGAACAGTTAATACATTGATTTGCTTTGGAAAATTCTAAAAACAAATCAATTATGTTAGGTAATACTTTATATTTTGAAGTATTACCTTTATTTTTTATCAAAAATTTAGGAAGGTATCAGAAAAAATGAAAAAAATTTTGACGTTAGGTAGTGTTATAATTTTAGGATTAGCAGCTTTATTTTTTAGTAATGCCATCAACACACATAGTTCAGCAAGTGCTGGAACTAAAGATAAAGTAGTTCTTTTTGGAAAAGTAGATTTTTCAGACGATGATAATGAAGATGATGTGGACTTAGATTACGCAACAGAAGAGGAATCGGAAGATAGTAATGAAGGAGGTTGGCTTGAAAACTTCATTAAAACGCATAAGACTCCATTCTCAAAAACCGTTAAAAAATAATGTCTATTTCGTATACTTATAGGAATCTAGAGAATTTACCTTCAATATTATTTGGTTTTAAAATTCATGTATCAGCAACGTATAACAATTATCAGCATATATTACGTGTTATACGTCCTTATTTGGAAGAAAAAAAAATACCTTATAAATTTGTCGAAAATAAGGAAGATATTTATAAAACTTTATCAGTATCTGAATTATCAGCAGAAGTTGGTAAACTAGTAACTATTTATCCATCTCCAGCGTCTCTAACTACAATTTTAGAAGAGTTGTATGAATTGTTACCGAAAGATGAAGATGGAGTTTATATCTTAAGTGATCGACCTTATAAAGATTCAAGCCTATTATTCTATAGATTCGGTGTATTTCAAAACTCAGCAAACGTTTATCAAAACGGTATTCCTACGATGACTAACATAAGTGGTGAGCAGTGGCAAGATTCTCCAAAACCTTACTTTGACTTGCCTAATTGGGTTGATGATATTCAAGAACCACAGGAAACAAATGAAAGCTATTTAGGAAATACTTATAATGTAACTTCGGTTCTTCATCAAAGCGGAGGAGGAAATGTCTATTTAGGAATGGATAAAAAGTATATGGTGCCAGTGACATTGAAGGAGGCAAGACCATATATTCTTAGTTTTCCTGGGATTGAGAAGAAAGATTTAAGAGAAAAAGAGTATGAGCTTTCATGCCGATTAAAAAATGCGGATGTTAAATGTGTTATATCTCCTATTGAAAGAGTTGATGAATGGATTAATACATATTATATTTATCATCATATTCAGGGAGAATCTTTAACTGATTTTAGTAAAGCTTACGGTATAAATGCTTATTCACGTAAACATAAGATCAAAAATTTGAGATTATATAAAGAATTTTTGAAATTAGTATGTTCTTTGACTAGAACTGTTATTTACCTTCATGATAATCAGTTGGTTTTAAATGATATTCATCCTGATAATTTTATCATAGATCATGATGGGGAAATATACTTTATAGATTTAGAAAATGCTTATATCTATGGAGAGAAACCCTTCGTAGGAATTGAAAGTAAAATTAGTCTTAAAGAATGGAATTTTGTGGATGGAAAACAGGCAGATTTCTATAAATTAGGAAATACAATTTTATTTATGTTGGGCCGTTTATACATTTCAGAAGAATCAGAAAATGATATTGAACTGTTAAATCGATTACTGCTTTCTTATGGGATTGAAACTAATCTTACAAATTTTATTAAATATCTTTTTTCTGGAGAAGTTACTAAGGAACATTTAGAAGACTATATTTCTTCTTTAAGTGCAACACCGATTAAGATTTCAGATACATTCCCTTCTTTTGATTGTACTGATTTAGTAGATTTTTCCTTTATAGAAAAAGTGGAGAATATATGCATAGAATTTCAAAAATATAAAAAGTACGTACCTAAATCAGGTTATATTTCCGCTAGTAATATAGATAGAGTTTTAGGTTTGATGAATACAGAACAAAATTTGGGACTTAATGGCTTATCAGGTATTACTTCACTATTAAGATACTATGGATTTATTGATCTAGCAGAAGAGGGAATAAATATCATACTAACTAGGTTGGAAGAGACAGATGAAGGATTGATGGCTCCTATAGAGGGAGGGTATTATAGTCCCTATATTTGCAATGGCATTTCAGGAATTATTCAAATGCTTTATTACATTGATAAGAAAAAATATCAGGGCTTGATTTTAGAATTAAGAAAATCGTTACTTGTTGAATTTGCTCAATATGAAGATTATAACAAAGGGATGTTGGGAATTGCTGATACATTGTTACTAACAGCAAGTATTCGTAATAATAATCTTGTCAAACAATGTGTTCAATCTTTGATATTGAATAGTTATTTGTACCATCAGGAACGTAATTTACCATTAATGGAATTACAACTGGTTACGTCCCATTTTTATAGTGTTTATTCTTCTAAAAAATCTATATCTTAAAAAGAGATATAGATTTTTTAGAAGAATGGAGTAGGAGAGGAAAATGATGTTAAATTATAAAGATGATTTTTACAATACAGTAAACTATGATTGGTTAAAGAGCAAGCAGTTAGATAAAACCAAGACTCATATAGATAATTTTTCAGAGCTTTCAGACAAAATTGACAGCTATCTTTATAGTGAAGTGAATAACTGGATCAATACAGGAGATATGCCTCAAGGATATGGGGTAGATAATTTTTTTGTGTTTTATAAACAAGCTTTGAATTTTGAGAAAAGAGAGAAACAGGGAGTAGATCCTCTCATCAAGGTGTTAAATAGATATATCACACTAGATTCATTTGAAGATTATATTTCAGAACTTTCATCTTTAGAATCACTTGGATTACCTAACTTATTACCTTTTTATGTAGCTCCAGACATACTAGATTCTAGTAAAAATATGGTATGGATAGGTAGTCCAGATTTTGTTTTTCCAGAAAGTAGTTACTATGATTATGAAAGCGATCAAGGAAAATATCTATTAGATACATGGCATAAATGTCAAAAAGAACTATTAGAAGAAATAGGATTTTCTTCCAAAGAATCAGATGATATTTTATATAAAGTAATTGAATTAGATAGATTGACAATAACTCAATCATTAACTTCAACTCATGATTCTAGTGAACGATATAATCTGTATACTTTTGATGACTTACAGAAATTAGTTCCCTCAATTCCTTTGAAGCGATTTTTTGAAGAGTTGATAGGAAAAGTTCCAAAAGAGTATATTGTTTCTGATGAATCATTTTGGAAAGGATTTGCATCACAATTTTATTCAAAAGAAATGTGGGAATATCTGAAGGCAAAACTTATTTATGGGGTAGTTACTATGTATTCTTCTTGTTTGACTAAAAAAATCAAGAAATTATCTTCAAAGTTTAGAGATAATATGCTAGGAATTACTACTGTTGAAGATCATAATAGGAATGCTTATGAGTTAACTCAGTTTGCTTTAGGGGCAGATTTAAATTATTGGTATTCAGAACAGTGGTTGTCTCGTGAAGAAAGAAGTGATGTTAAAGAACTAGTTAATATAATTATAAGAGAATTTAGGAAACAAATAGAAAATAGTTTACATATCACTGAAGAAGGAAAACAGAAAATTATAAATAAACTTGATAATATAAATATTCAGATTGGAGGACCAAATAATTCCTCTGTTAATATTATGAAATTATCAATAGAAGATACCTTGGTAGAAAATATAAATACTATTTTAGAGAATTCATCTCGAATTAGTTGGAATAGTTTGTGTCAATCAATAGAGAGAAATAGGTGGAGTCCAGGTGTGTTATCTTATACAGTAGACGCTTACTATCATGCGCAATCTAATGGAATTGTATTACCAGCTGGAATATTACAAAAACCATTTTATTCGAGTGATTATTCATTTATCAAGAATCTGTCTAGAATAGGATTTCTAATTGCACATGAAATTTCACATGCTTTTGATAATGATGGAAGTATGTTTGATGAATATGGGAATTACAAAAATTGGCTGCCTAATGATGATAAAGATTACTTTCAAAGTATATCTAATATGGTACGTAAAAAATATAATAATCAGCGCATACTTGACTTTACTATTAATGGAGATTTAACTCTTTCGGAGAACATGGCTGACATAGCTGGATTTTCTTGTATAGAAAATTTAGTTGTAAATCTCTATCCAGGATGTTTGGAAGAATTTTACATTAATTTCACTAAATTATGGCGAATTGTTGAACGTCCAGAATATTTAAAAATGCTGACTTTAAGTGATCCTCATGCTCCTAGTAAAATAAGGGTAAACAATCTATTATCTAATTCTAAAAGATTTATTCAGTTTTATCGAATTTCAGAGAAAGATATGATGTGGATTGAGGAAAATGAAAGAATTACGATTTGGTAACTTTTTATGTGAAAAAATACTTTGTTTTAGATTTAATCTTGGATGTGGAGAGTGTCAAAAATAGTTTGAAGAAGTATTTTTGACACTGCGAGTTTCGGCGAGCATTCGTCTGTGCGGTTCGCAGACGTCGGCACGAAGTGTCGAGACCAGGAGAAAATCAAAACGATTGAGTTTTGTATTTTCGGGCAGTATGCCAGCGTGTTTAGCGCAATCAAAGGGTGCGCTAAACACGCAAACCTAGAATTTTGCGATTATCTCAGAGGAGGTCACGGTTTTTTAATCGTGATTTTTTTGATTTTAAAAATATGGCAGACTATTAGTATGAAATATTGAATGACTAGAGCGTAAATAAATAGGAGGAAACGGGTGTTAAAATATATCAATCACGCAGGACGTTAATCAATATTAAAGTTATAAGGGAATTTTTCCAAAGTAGAATTTACAAAGGTTAATCAGGAGGAAACAGGATCATCGGACAAATAGTGTATAGAGACATTTTATTTGTATAAATAAGAATTCAAATTTATAAAAGTAGTACTGAGTTAGGAGGAAATAATGAGCAGCATAAGCAATCAATTTTCAAGTAATATAGAAAGTCTAAGATAAACATAAAAACGTTTCAGAAGTCGTGATACGGATATAGGACGGCCAATCCACTTACACCGTAAATTTTAAAAAATAGGAACGTCAAGTCAGGGATTCCTGGTTCGGCGACAAACAAAAAAGCGTTTAAAACGTCGCTTAATAAACGTTTCGATATACCCAAATCGTTAACAAGTGGTCTTGTATCGTGGCAAGTATTTCGTCAGCGGTAAGGTAGTCACGGATAGCCTACCCAGTGCCTTTATCAAGGTATTAAAAAATAGAAAGGAGTTTTGCGAATGAGTAATAAAGCAGAACAGAGGCGCGCAAAGCGCGCCAGGGCGAGAGCCCGTAAAAAAGAGAAAAAGTCCGAGCTTTTAATAAGCGAGGACGCTCGTAAGAAACATGTTCAAAAGATGGGACAAGAGATTATTACGGCTAAATTTGTAGCTGGAAAAGGTAAAAGTCGTCATCAAGGTAAGCAAGAAGACAATATCTTCAAGTATATTACATCTGAGAAAGCTTTTCGGGATGTTTCAGCAACGTGGCGTAGATTTTCTGAGTTCGTGGCCAAACATAGTGATGGGACGGATTTAAATAGCTTAGAAGACATTCTGAAATACGTTGATCTTTATATCATGGATTTAATGATCCGAGGGCGAAAAGCAGACACATTAACCACCTATAAAGCTAATTTAGGAAAAGTTTTTGGTGTTTCTACCACATATTTTATCGAAACTCCTAAACGTGAACGTCGTAATAAAACACGTTCACGTTTAGAGGTTAAAATAGATCACAAAATCAGTAAAGAAAAGAATGATTTCTTCGACATCTTAGGAAGCGCTACGGGGCTACGTAAGCGTGAGTTGGAGCGATTACGTGGCACGGATCTTATCGCTAAAAAAGCTAAAAATGGACTTTACTACGTGAATATCACGAGAGGTACAAAGGGAGGTCGTACGAGAGTTTCTCCAATCATGGCGAAATCTGACGCAGAATTAGAGCAGATTTTAGTAATGTTTAAAGCGGCGGGGACAGGTGTCGTATGTAGCGGTAAATATGGAACGCATCGGGTTCCTAAGAACCTAGATGAGCATTCACGTAGGGCAGAATATGCTAAACGTGTCTATCTTCATTATGAACGTGATTTAGACAAAATATCACGTAAAGAAAAAACGTTTTTGCGTAAGGAATATGCGGGTTATGTCCTGGATAAGTTCGCTGAGCAAAAAGCTACCGAATACCTGGGACATAATCGTAAAGATGAATTTCGTAAGTCGTATGTTTATCGCTTATTTGAGTAAGAAAAAGAAACAGGGTCACTTTAGATCCTGTTTCTTTTTCTTTCAAGTATTGAAAATCATAAAATTCTCAAGAGTGAATCAATATAGTTGGCCATTAAATCAAGGAACATGGCATAGTATAGTAAGCCATTAAACCGAGGGATATGGACTAGTATAGTAATCCAATAATTTTAGGAACATGGGCTATTACAGTTGGCGATGAATGACATAAAGTTGGGCTAGTATAGTAATCCAATAATTTCGGGAACGTGGGCTATTATAGTCGACCATGAATGACATAAAGCTGGGCTAGTATAGTAATCCAATAATTTTAGGAACGTGGGCTATTATAGTTGGCCAGGAATGAGATAAAGCTGGACTAGTATAGTAATCCAATAATTTCGGGAACATAGGCTATTATAGTTGGTCATGAATGACATAAAGCTGGGCTAGTATAGTAATCCAATAATTACAGGAATATGGGCTATTATAGTCGGCCATGAATGACATAAAGCTGGGCTAGTATAGTAATCCAATAATTACAGGAATGTGGGCTATTATAGTCGGCCATGAATGACATAAAGCTGGGCTAGTATAGTAATCCAATAATTTCAGGAACATGGGCTATTATAGTCGGCTATGAATGACATAAATATGGACTAGTATAACTAACCATTAATCTCAGTATATGATACCAGAGAAATCGTCAAACAGATATCTAAATGTTTAAGAATTTAGGGTGAGTCAATGAAAACTTCTAGTAATTAAAAATATTTGAAATAAAGGGGAGAAAGAGTTATAATCAAAAAAAATAATCAAAAGAGGTATACACTATGGCATATGCTTATGATAGAAATTATAACCTAAAAACCTATACAGATGTTTTGACAAAAGCTAGAAAAGTGTTTGAAGAAAATAATACAAATACTGCTCAAGCAATTAATCTATTTTTAAAAAATGTTGCGATTACTGGGAAAATCGATTTAATTGCTGAAGAAGAACTGGAAAAAGAGCTTATTTTTCAAGAAATCCAAAAGACAGTGAAGAGTAGTATTAAGGATTATGAAGAAGGGCGAACAGTCTCTTTAGAAAAAGCGAGGGAGCGTTTTGGATTATAAGGAACAAGATGGATTGAAGCGATACCGTGTGGAAATTTCTGACACAGTTCTCAAAAAGCTAGCTGATATAGAGCTTTACATTGCTGAAAATTATTCTAAAATATCAGCGAAGAATAAAGTTACAGAAATCTTTGATGCTCTTGGCGGGTTAGAAATTTTTCCCCATGGAGGATTTAGTGTTGATGAACGTTTTGGGGTTAGATTGGATGACACTTGGGAAACTAGGGGAGTCCCTTTAAAAAAAGACTATTTAGCCTTGTACCTTATTGACGAAAATAATGCTGTAGTGGTCGTTACGGATTTGTTTTCTACAAAGAGTGATTATATAAAGGCATTGAAGAAAGATTAAATCGTTACCTATCTACTTTTGGCATTCTGTCTTTAGGGGGGATTAGGGTTATCTCTTGAAAAGCGGTTGCTAGAAAGAGAAAAAAATTGTATAATGGTTTCAGTTTAAATCAAAGAAAAATAAAAAAGACTAGCCCAGAAAAACGTTTGGCGACATTTTTCCAGGAGCTTCGTTGATAGCCACCACTATCGAACGAAACTACTTCTAGTGCGATTTATTATTTGATTTCATTATAACACAAAATTATGTGAAATGAAATGACTTAATAAAGTGTACTAAGATTTTTGAAAAAAATCAAGTAGTTTGGTAAAAAATGGTGGGTATCAACGAAAAAAAGTTGGTACCCTTTTATTATTCTCTTCAGAAAGGAGTAAGCAGTGACTATAGAGAAGATTCATCGCATGATTCTTAAAGATGGTTTGAGACAATTTAAATTTAAAAATAGTCAGTATCAGACAACTCCTTTTGAAGAGCAAAAAGGCTCAATTTTTGGCTATCGTAATAAGAAAAATATGGTTAGTGGTCGAGGTGTAGTTCTAACTTCTCTTGAGGCTATTGAAGAAAATCAGACAACCTTCACTCATTGGACTCCCAATATTTATCGTTATGGAACCTATACTCAAACCAAACCACGTGTCACTAAGGGGCATAGTGAGATGAATCTTCGTCAAATTAATACTTTCTACGTTGATTTTGATATCAAGACACAAAAAGAAGCTATTAATTTTAGTGATATCTTGGTCTCTTCTTTAGACTTAGGTTTTATGCCGACCCTTATTTTAAAGACCGAAAAAGGTTATCAGGCCTACTTTGTATTGAAGGATGCTGCTTATGTTACAGCTTCTACAGACTTTAAGGTGGTCAATGTTGCTAAAATGATCTCACAAAACATCAGAGAGCATTTTAAGAAGGAAAAATTACCAGTCGATATGACTTGTAATCATTTTGGTATTGCTCGTATGCCAAGAGAAGATAATATTGAGTATTTTGAAAGTAATAATATCTATACGTTTGCTGAGTGGTTCAACTGGTCCATGCAGCAAGATGATTTAAAATACACTAAGAAGCCTAACCTTCTGGTACTTACTGGAACAGAAGGACAAAAGCAAATTGACGAACCTTGGTATCGTCTTCTTAAGCATACCTCAAAAATACGTGGTGAGAAAGCTCTTATTGGCCGTAATAATGTTATTTTTACCTTAGCTTTGGCCAACTACGCCTCAGGAGTTGCTTATAGTGACTGCATGGAAGAACTCAGTGATTATAATGCTGAGTTAGAAGTGCCTTTGAAGAAAAATGAACTTAAAAAGACAGTAGCAAGTGCTTATTCAGGGAAATATGAAGCGGCTAGTCGGGAATTTATCAAGAT